>NZ_JBEXYP010000002.1:0-13092 GCF_040630995.1 Micromonospora sp. NPDC005710
GGTGCTGCGGCCGGACAGCTTCATCGGGTTGGCCGAGGAGACCGGCCTCATCGTCCAGTTGGGTGGGTGGGTGCTGGCCGAGGCGTGCCGCGAGGTGACGGGAAGCCCCGGAGGTGCGCTCACCGGCGTGAGGCGGCCCGCTGGCGGTTCGAGACCACTGTGCGCGACGCCGTTGACGTCATCCGGGTGGTGCGCGCCGTTGACGTGGTGGCCATTGGTGCGGGCCGGCGGCTCCGGGTCACCCGGGTGCCCGACCAGCGGCGATGGCAGGTCGCCGTGACGTGTCGAGGAGGTCCGCCAACCCGACGCGGGGTCGGGTTGCCAGCGGGGCCCCTCGTCCCGGGCGTCCTCGCGGTCGGCGGCTCGGGGCCACCCACCCGCCGGAGGTGCCCACCCACTGACGGAACGGCTCGGGTCGTCGTGCTGACCCGCGCCGTCACCGTGCTCTCCCGGGGTGGCGGCTCCGGGTTGCCCTGTTTCACTCACCGCGCGCTCCTTGGTCGCCCCCGCTGAGGCTACCGTGTGCCGAGAGTGGCGATAAGTTACAGCGGCGGGCCATTTCCAGGACCGAGGTCACGGGCCTCGCCCGGTCTGGGGGGAAAATGCCGGCTCGTACGGACAACTCGGAGGATCCCATGACCGCTGCGGGGAACGGTGCACAGACCGCCGGCCGGCCCACCCGCCTGCCCCGCTCCGCGCGTCGTAAGCAGCTTCTTGCTGCGGCGCAGGAGGTGTTCGTCGCGCAGGGCTACCACGCCGCCGCGATGGACGACATCGCCGAGCGGGCCGGGGTGTCGAAGCCGGTGCTCTACCAACACTTTCCCGGGAAGATGGATCTCTACCTGGCGTTGCTCGACACGCACTGTGACGCCATCGTCGCTCAGGTGCAAGACGCGATGCGCGGCACGAGCGACAACAAGGAGCGGGTCGGCGCGTCGGTGCGGGCGTACTTCGACTTCGTCGACCACGAGAGCGAGGCGTTCCGGCTCGTCTTCGAGTCGGATCTGCGCAACGACCCGGCGGTACGGCAGCGGGTGGAGCGGGTCGAGCAGGGCTGCATCGCGGCCATCACCGACACCATCATCTCCGACACCGGAGTGAGCCGGGCGCACGCCGAGTTGCTGGCCTCCGGGCTGGTCGGGGCGGCGGAGACGGCAGCGCAGTTCTGGCTGGCCGGCGGCCGGCAGGTGCCGAAGGCAGAGGCCGAGGCGTTGGTGGCCGCGCTGTCCTGGCGGGGCATCGCCAGCTTCCCGTTGCAAGGTGAGTCAGCCTGACCGCCGACCCCGTGATCGGATAGCCTTCGCAGGGCGGTTCTTTCGCCCCAGTTGAGGAGGCACAGTGGAGGTCAAGATCGGCGTGCAGTACGCGCCGCGCGAGCTGGTAGTGGACAGCGCGCAGTCGCCGGCCGAGATCGAGCAGATCGTGACCGACGCCTTCGCCGGAAACGGCGGCACGCTCTCCCTGACCGACGAGAAGGGCCGGCGGGTCATCGTTCCGGTCGAGAAGGTCGCCTACGTCGAGATCGCCGAGGCGTCGCCCCGGGCGGTCGGTTTCACCGTCCGCTGACCGGTCCGGCCATCGCGGCAGGTCGGCACTCGGCCCACCTGCCGCAGGCCGGCACCGGCCCGGTGGTCAGTTGTTCAGCCCCACGGCGGCCATCCGCGCGGTGTGCGCGGTGGTGAGCCGGCCGAACAGCCCCGGCACGTCGACCCGGCCGTCCCGTGCGACAAGCGCGGTGAGGGTGGCCCGCTCGGCGGCGACGCGGCCGGCCTGGGACAACGCCTCACCGACCAGCCGCCGTGCCCACATCGAGAGCCGACCGGCCACCCGGGGGTCCTCGGCGACGGCCTCCCGGATCTCCGCGGCGGCGAAGTCCGCGTACCGGGAGTCGTGCAGGACGTCCAGCACCAGAGCCCGGTCCGGTTCCCCGAGCGCGTCGGCGATCTCGCGAACGAAGTCGTCGCTGATCGCGTCGCCGACGTACGCCTTGGTGACCACTTCAGCCCAGTTCCGTGGCTCGGTCGAGTCGTGGTACGCCTGCACCGGCTCGACATAGGGCGCCATCGCCTCTTCGGGCGGCACGCCCAACGCGGTGAGCCGGTCGGCGAGGCGCCGGTAGTTGGCGATCTCGGCTGCGGCCATCTCGTTGAGCGCGACCCGGCGGCGCAGGTCGGGAGCGAGCCGGGCGTCCCCGGCCATCCGCTCGGAGGCGAGCATCTCGCCGAAGGCGACGAGACCCAGCAGGTCAGCGACGGCGAGAGCAGACACGAGCGGCAGGTTACCGTGCGACAGGTGCCTGCGCCGTCCCCGGTCGATCAGGGAATGGTTGTGCCGCATATGGGCTTACTGGGCGTTTTGTCTGGCAGCACCGGTCGGGCGGGCACACGACAGAGCACGGGAGCGATTGTGGCATGGGTCACCTTTGCTTGCCCCGCGTGCCGGTTGGCGGACCGGGAATCGGGACGGGGGCATACCTGTTCAGGTAACATGGAGCAGTTGCCGTGGGCGCCGATCTGATCGAAGTCTCAGCCTGCGGCGCGCGTGCGGCCCGGTCCGGCTCGGCAGTCTGCCGCCGACCGTGTGGCCCGCGTCAAACCGAACGCGCCCTGAGGACATGACGGGCGCACCCACGAGAGGGCACCCCCACATCCACATGAGCGACCTGACTCAAGATTTGCTGGACGGCCAGGAACTGGCCCCCACCGCCCCGGTTCGACCGGAGGCCCCCACGTTCGCCGCCCTCGGCGCCCGCGCCGAGACCGTCGAGGCCCTGGCCTCGGCCGGCATCACCCGCGCCTTCGCCATCCAGGAGTACGCGATCCCGATCGCGCTTCGCGGCGTCGACCTGATCGGTCAGGCGCCCACCGGCACCGGCAAGACCCTCGGCTTCGGCGTACCCCTGCTCGACCGGGTTTTCGCCCCGGGCGAGGGCAGCGACGGTGTCCCCCAGGCGCTTGTCGTCGTCCCCACCCGTGAGCTGGGCATCCAGGTCGCCAAGGATCTGGCCGCCGCCGGCCGGACGCGTGGCGTCCGGGTGCTGCCGATCTACGGCGGCGTGGCGTACGAGCCGCAGATCGACGCGCTGCGTAAGGGCGTCGAGATCCTGGTCGGCACTCCCGGCCGACTGATGGACCTGCAGAAGCAGAAGCACCTCCGGCTGGACCGGGTGCACGCTCTCGTCCTCGACGAGGCCGACCGGATGCTCGACCTGGGCTTCCTCGACGACGTCGAGAAGATCCTGGCGATGCTGCCGGAGGACCGGCAGACGATGCTCTTCTCGGCCACCATGCCGGACCCGATCGTCACCCTGTCGCGGCGCTTCCTGCGCCAGCCGATGACGATCCACGCCGGGCACACCGCCGAGACCGGCCCGTCGCCGCAGACCCAGCAGTTGGTCTACCGCACCCACTCGATGAACAAGGTCGAGGTGGTGGCGCGCATCCTCCAGGCGGAGGGGCGTGGGCTGACCATGATCTTCACGCGTACCAAGCGGGCCGCCGACCGGGTCGCCGAGGATCTCGACTTCCGCGGGTTCGCGGTTGCCGCGGTGCATGGTGACCTTGGCCAGGGCGCCCGCGAGCGTGCTCTGCGGGCCTTCCGCGCCGGCAAGATCGACATCCTGGTCGCCACCGACGTGGCGGCTCGCGGGCTGGACGTCACCGGCGTCACTCACGTCATCAACTACGACTGCCCGGAAGACCAGGACACCTACACCCACCGGATCGGTCGTACCGGCCGGGCCGGCGCGACGGGTGTCGCGGTGACCTTCGTCGACTGGGACGACATGCCGCGCTGGCGCATCATCGACAAGACCCTCGGTCTGGAGATGCCGGAGCCGCCGGAGACGTACCACACGTCGCCGCACCTCTACACCGACCTGCACATCTCGACCGAGGTCAGCGGCACGCTGCCCACCGCCGAGCGCACCCGGGCCGGGCTGTCCGCCGAGATCGAAGAGGACCTGGGTGGGACGAACCGTTCCCGCCGGGGCGACAGCGGTGGTCGGGGCCCCCGACGCGGTGAGAGCCGGGGCGAGGGTCGCGGTGAGAGCCGTGGCGAGGGTCGCGGCGAGCGCCGTGGTCGGGGCGATGGCCGCCGCGACCGCTCCGATGCCGGCACGCCGGCCGTCGCCGGCACGCCGGCCGTCGCCGAGGCAGCCGAGGCACCTGTGGGCGACGTCGCCGACGAAGGCAGCCGTACCCCGCGCCGTCGGCGTCGCCGTCGGGCCGGCGAGACGGTGGCGGGTGAGGCGACCGCTGTGATCTCCGCCGACGCCGGCCCCGCCGAGCCGGCCGCCGCATCCGACGGCGAGGCCACCAAGCCGCGCCGCCGCCGGCGCCGCCGTGGTGGCGGTTCCGACGCGGGTACGCCGGCCGAGGCGACCGCCGACTGACCACCAGGCCACACCTGACATCCCCCGCACCGCCTCGCGCGGTGCGGGGGATGTTCCCTTCTCCCACCCCACCTGCCGAAAATGGAACGATGCCGCAACCACTGGACGCCGCCCTGACCGAGGTTCGGGCGTTGCTGCTCGACCCCGCGCTGACCCGGGCGGTCGCCGCCGGGCGTCGCCGCGGCCGCCGCCCCACAGTCGAGCGGGCCGAACTGCGGCCCGTGACGCTCAAGGCCGGGCCCCGGATGCAGATCACCACGTCCGACGGCGCCCGCCCGTACACCCGGAACCTGGCTTCCGGCCCCGAGGCCGTTGCGGCGGTCGACGAGCTGCTCGCCGAGCCGTTCGGCAACTGGCACGTCGAGACGGCCGACGCGACCCTTCAGCTCCGGGTGACCAAGTCCGGCGAAGCGCAGGTGCACAGGGCCGCGACGTCCCGCCCGGCGGCGACGCCCACCGGAAACGACCGGGCCAAGGAATACCTGCTCGACCCGGGTGACCCGATCTTCGCCGAGATCGGCGGCTCGGCGGCCAAGCGCCGCCAGGTCGACGCGTTCCTGCGGGCCCTGGCCGCGACCCTGCCCGACGACCTGACCGGTGCGCTACGGGTGGTCGACCTGGGCTGCGGCAACGCATACCTGACGTTCGCCGCGTACCGCTACCTGACGGGTCGGGGGCTCGACGTCCAGCTGGTCGGCGTGGACGTCCGGGAGGACCAGCGGCGGCGCAACACCGAGCTGGCGCAGCGGTTGGGCTGGGCCGACCAGATCAGCTTCGTGGCCGGGACGATCGCCGACGCCGTCGTCGACCCCGCCCCCGATCTGGTGCTGGCGCTGCACGCCTGCGACACCGCCACCGACGAGGCGCTGGCCCGCGCGGTGCGCTGGGAGGCCCGCTGGGTGCTGGCCGCGCCGTGCTGCCACCACGACCTGGCGAAGCAGCTCCGCGCCCACCCCGCCCCGGCCCCGTACGAGCTGCTGACCCGGCAGGGCATCCTGCGCGAGCGCTTCGCCGACGTGCTCACCGACGCCCTCCGCGCCGGGTTGCTGCGGGTGCACGGCTACCGGGCCGAGGTGGTGGAGTTCGTGGACTCGCAGCACACCCCGCGTAATCTGCTGATCCGCGCACGTCGTACCGGTGCCGGGGCGACCGAACCGCAGCGGGCCGAGTACCGCGAGCTGGTGGACCAGTGGCAGGTCACCCCCCGGCTGGAGGCCCTGCTGGCCGCCGGGGAGGCGCCGGCCTCCGAGCCCGTGGGTGGCTAACGCCGACGCTCGCCGCGGTCCCGGCCACCCTGGCGCTCGCTGAGACCGCGGTCGAAGACCGACACCCGGTCGGCGCCGGGCCGCTGGGCGGCCCACTCGCCGTCGCCCGGGGCGGTCGGGAATGGTACGACTTTGCCTCCGCTCTCGGCGTTGCCGGCTGCCGCGAAGGCGTTCCAGGAGATGTCCACCAGTAGCTTCTTCACCTCGGCGTGCCGGATGGCGGCGTTGTGTTGCAACGCCATCCGGGCACCGAGCAGCACTGCCACGAGCGTGGTGGTGATGGTGCCGGTGGCGGCCAGGATCTGGAGGCCGGTGGCGGAGTCGGTGCGCAGCACCAGAACCAGCAACCAGATCCAGAACGCGGCCGCGAAGACGCCGGCCTTGGCGACGAAGAAGAGGCTCACCGCACCAGGCTGGTACGGCTGGGGGCGGCTCGATTCGGCCATGGTGCTCCTCGGCGGTGGTCCGGTCGGACGCGACGGGCGACGGACGTCAGGTCGGGACGGGCACCGAGCTTAGTGGAAGAAAGACGATGATCGCTCGATGCAATTTTCGTTCTGCACACAGGCTCGCAGAGAAAAGTCTCATCCACGGGACAGTTTGTGCGGTCAGTCAATTGTTTCCGGCCGTCGGCGTACTACCCTCGGAAAGCGCATCGTCCCGGCGCTCCGGCCATAGGGGGAAGACACACAGGGATGGGATCCGCCGACGTATCACCGCAGATGGCCTTCGCCCGCTTCGTCCGGCGTGCCATCGATGACGCTCGTGACGAACGCGGCTGGACCGTGACGGATCTTGCCTCGCACACGGGCGTGGGCCGCTCCACCGTGTTCCGCTGGCTGGCCGGCGATTGGCAGGACTATCCCGAGTTGGCCAAGGTACGCGGTTTCTGCTCCGCACTGGATCTGCCGGTCGCCGCCGCGTTCCGCGCGCTCGGGCTGCCCGACGCCGGGCCCACGCCCCGCCGACGCCACGACGACGGCCCGGTCGAGGCCGACGTCCGGGCCATCCTGGACCGGCTGGCCGACCCGACGGTCCCCGCCGAGGAGAAACACCACATCCGCGACCTGCTCCGCTACCTGGCCCGCCGCCCCATCCGCCGAGCCAGCTAACCCCGCCCGGGGGCGTTGATCTTGGAGTTGGCGTCACGACACGCCGCAGCGGAAGACGCAAACCCCATGATCAACAGAGGGCAGCGGCGTGGCCGGGCCTAGGGGACCGTGACGGTGAACTCGGCGGTTCGGACCTCGGCGTTCACCTGGAAGTCCAGGTAGAGGCGGTAGCGGCCCGGACCGGGAATGGTCAACCAGAACTTGATCTGACCGTCCACCAACTCGGTTTCCGGGTGCACGTGCAGGTAGCCGAGGTCACCCTCGCGCAGTGCCACCAGGTGCCCGTACGCCCCGAGGTACCGCTGAAGGGGCGCGGCACCGCCAGCGCCGTCGACCCGGAAGGTCAGCGGTACCGTCGCCCCGGCCTCCGGAGTGCCCTGGTAGCCGACCGTGAAGCCGTCAACTGCCGTCGAGGTGGCCGGCCCGGGAAGCGGACGGGGCCGGTAGTCGCCGGGAGCCACCAGATCCGTGCCGAGAGTCACCGCTGTCTGCGCGCCGTTGTCGGAGACCACAGTGAAGTCGGCGTACGCGCGCCAGAGGCCGGGCTGCGCGAGGGTCAACGGCACCGACCAGGTGCCGTCCGCCGCCATTGTCGGGTGCAGGTGCTGGTAACCGGTCAGGTCCCGCCGGACGACGATGAGGTGCAGCGGCTTGTCGTGCACGATGGCGAACCGGGTGACCGGTCGGCGCTGCACGTCGCGCACCTGGAAGCGCAGTTGACCGGGGCGGCCCGCCGCGAACTCGGTGGCCAGGGGGGCCAGGGTGAGACCGGCAGCGCTCACCGCCAGACCGCCCGGCTCGGTCGCCGCGCCCTGATCGGTGGTCGCGGCGGAGCCGTGGTTGTGCGGCGCGACGCCCGGCGGGTCGGTGTGGCCGGCTGCCGACGACGGGCTACCGGTGGCGGCACCGTTGACGTTCAGCCGGCCGAGGCCGAAGCCGAGGAGCACGGCCAGCACCAGCCCGCCGACCACGAGCGCCAACCGGATGGTGCTCCGGTCCGGCCCAGCCGGGCTCCCGTCAGAGACCGGCACCGCAGCCACCGGCACCGCAGCCACCGCCGAGACCTCGTCAGACACCGGCACCGCGGAGACCTCGTCAGACACCGGCACCGCGGACACCCGGTCAGGCAAGGCCAGCGCCCAGCGCGTAGCCGGCGGCCGTGCCCGCGCGAGAGTAGGCGCGGGTGACGGGCTGCTGGTCGGTCATGTCACCCACGTTACCGCCGGGTGGGGCCGGTCCAGGCCGACGCCCGGGTGGCGTGGCGCCCGTCGCATTCAGCGCCGCCCGGGAACTTTCCACCGAGCCCTGGCCGGCTCTCGACGGCACCCGGTCAACCAGCCACGGCGAGTGCGAGCGGGAGCACGTCCGGTGCGCCGGCCCGGCGCAGGGCCCGGGCCACGAGCGTCATCGTCCAGCCCGAGTCGATCAGGTCGTCGACGAGCAGCACCGGGCCGTCCAACCCGGCCAACGCGTCGGACAGGTCGGTCGGCACGGTGAAGGCGTCGTGCAGCGCGCGTACCCGTTGGGCGCTGTTGCCGCGCGGCCCGGCTGGCCCGCCGGAGCCGGCCGCGGTGACCTCGCCGAGCAGCGGAAGCCGACCCACTGTGGCGATCCGCTCGGCGAGGGAGCCGAGCAGCCGGGGCCGCCGCCGGGAACCGACCGCGACCACCGCCACGGGCCGGCGGGGCCACGGGTCGTCGCCGTGCGCCCACGCCTTCAGCACCTCCACCACCGCGCCGGCGACGTCGTCGGGCAGCGCCGCGTCCGGCGCTTCCGGGCCGACGAGAGCACGTAGCCGACCACCCCAGCCCAGGTCGGAGAGGCGCCCGACGGCCCGGCCCGGCAGCGCCTGGTCCGCCCGGGCGATCCGGCCCTTGAGGGGTACGCCCACCGCCTCGAGACCGGTCGGCCAGAGCTTCTTCGGCGCGATCTCCACGCCGGGTCGACCCAGGAAGGTCTGCGCGGCGGCGAGCGCTGCCGTCGACATGTCGGCGGCGAACAGGGGGTCGGCGCACCTGTCGCACCGGCCGCAGTCGACCGCCTCGGTGTCGTCCAGGCGCTCCCGTAGATACCGCATCCGGCAGTCGGACGTGGTCGCGTACTCCCGCATGGCCTGTTGTTCGACGGTGCGCGCCTCGGCGACGCGGCGCAACCGGGCCTCGTCGTAGACCCACGGCTCGCCGGTGGCGAGCCACCCACCGCGCACCCGGCGGACCGCGCCGTCCACGTCGAGCACCTTGAGCATCAACTCCAAGCGGGCCCGGCGCAGGTCGACGAGGGGTTCGAGGGCCTGGGTGGAGAGCGGGCGGTCGGTGTGCAGAGCGGCCAGCACGGCGCGGACCTGCTCCTCCGGTGGGAACGCCAGCGAGGCGAAGTAGCGCCAGATCGCGGCGTCCTCGACGCCGGGCAGGAGCAGCACCTCGGCGTGCTCGACAGCGCGACCGGCGCGGCCGACCTGCTGGTAGTACGCGATCGGCGAGGGAGGCGCGCCCAGGTGGACGACGAAGCCCAGGTCGGGCTTGTCGAAGCCCATGCCGAGGGCGCTGGTGGCGACCAACGCCTTGATCTTGTTGTCGAGCAGGTCCTGTTCGGCGGCCCGTCGGTCGGCGTCGTCGGACTGCCCGCTGTACGAGGCGACCGGGTAGCCCCGGGAGCGTAGGAACTCGGCCGTCTCGCCCGCTGCCGCAACGGTGAGCGTGTAGACGATGCCGGAGCCGGGCAGCTGGTCCAGGTGGTCGGCGAGCCAGGCCAGCCGGTGCGCCGGGCTGGGCAGGTCGAGCACCCCGAGGCGCAGTGACTCGCGGTCCAGGGTGCCGCGCAGGATGAGGGCGTCGCCCAGCTGCTCGGCGACGTCCTGGGTGACGCGGGCGTTGGCGGTCGCTGTGGTCGCCAGCACGGGGGTGCGCTCGGGCAACTCGGCGAGGAACGTGCGCAGCCGCCGGTAGTCCGGCCGGAAGTCGTGCCCCCAGTCGGAGACGCAGTGCGCCTCGTCGACCACCAGCAGGCCGGTGGTCGCGGCCAGCTTGGGCAGGACGCCGTCGCGGAAGTCCGGGTTGTTGAGGCGTTCCGGGCTGATCAGCAGGACGTCCACAGCGCCGGTCTGGATCTCGGCGGTGATCTCGTCCCACTCGTCGAGGTTCGCCGAGTTGATCGTGCGGGCCCGGATGCCAGCTCGGGCGGCAGCCTCGACCTGGTTGCGCATCAACGCCAGCAGCGGCGAGACGATCACGGTCGGGCCGTGCTCCCCGCCGTCCCGCAGCAGCGCGGTGGCAACGAAGTAGACGGCCGACTTGCCCCACCCGGTGCGCTGGACGCAGAGCACCCGTCGCCGGTCGACGACCAGCGCCTCGATGGCCCGCCACTGGTCCTCGCGCAGCCGGGCGTGGTCACCGGCCAGCCGGCGCAGCACCGCCTCGGCCCGCTCCCGTACGCCTGCCCGCTCTGCTGTCTCCACCCGGCATTTCTACCAGCGCCGTCCGTCATCCCCCTGTTGATCAAGAGCTTTGCGTCATCGTTCGGGCGGATTCTGACGCAAAGCCCTTGATCAACAGGGCTCAGGGGGGCGGGGTCAGGGGCGGCGGGTGGGGGGTTTCAGGGCTCGGGTCAGGTGGGACAGGCGGGGGGCGAGGCTGGTCAGGCCGCCGGGGAAGAAGTAGACGGCCAGGATGAAGACGGTGCCCAGGACGAACAGCGGCTGGCTCAACGGGTGACTGAGGAAGGCCGGCAGGTTGTCCACGGCGTCGCTCGTGCCGAAGGCGGTGAGCCGGTGGTCCAGGTACATGTAGAGGACACCGCCGAGCACCGGACCCCACCGGGTGCCCGGCCCGCCGAGCACCACCATGACCAGCAGCGACAGGGTCAGCTCGGAGGACGTGATGTGCGGCGACGCGCCGCCGACGATCAGGACGTAGACCACCCCGCCCGCCGACGCCAGGCCGCCGGCCAGTGTGAACGCCACCAGCTTGTAGCGGTACGGGTCCAGCCCGAGCACGCCGATCCGCCGCTCGTCGTCGCGCAGCCCGGCGAGCACCCGACCGGTCGGTGACCCGCTGACCCGGTGCACCACGAAGACCACGATGGTCAGGTACGCCAGCGCCAACCAGTACAGGTTGACGGTGTTCGTCACTCCCACCAGCCCGGCGGGCAGCCCGGACACGTCGAGCGGCAAGCCCTCCTCGCCTCCGGTGAGCCCACCGAAGTCCCGGGCCACCAGGATGGCCCCCACCTGGGCGAAGGCCAACGTGACCATGGCGAACGCGATGCCCACAGTGCGCAGCGCCACAGCGCCGAGCAGCGCGGCGAGGATGATGCCGCCGGTGATGGTCAGCAGCGCCGCCTGCCACAGCGGCAGGCCGGCCCGGGTGACCAGGATGTCGGTGCCATAGACACCGGCGGCGAAGTACAGCGCGTGCCCGAAGGACAGCATCCCGGTGCGGCCGAAGAGCAGGTCGTACCCGGCCGCCAACCCGCCGAAGATCAGGCAGATGGCGAGGATCTGAAGGGTGCCGGGCGAGTTGACCGGCCCTTCGAAGATCCCGGGCAGGGACATCGTCGAGTACGGCAGGATCGCCAGCACGACGAGCGCGACGAGCGGCAGGAACGGGCGGACCCGGTGCCACCGCCCCCGCTGCGGGGTCAACTCGTCAGGCACCTGTGCGGGAGGCGCGTCGATCACCGTCATGCCGTTGCCACCTTTCCGGCGATGCCCTGCGGGCGCAGCAGCAGCACCACGGCCAGCAGCCCGACCACGCAGATGTCGCCCAGCCCGGACGTGCCGTAGTAGTTGACGAACTGCTGCACCAACCCGACCACGACCGCCGCGTACGCGGAGCCGACGACCGAGCCCATCCCACCGATCACCACCACGATGAACGCGAAGATCAGCAGCGAGCCGCCCTGCCCGGGCGAGACGGTGCCGAAGTAGACCCCGCCGAGCGCCCCGGCGAGCGCGGCAGCCGCCCCGCCGATCGCGAAGACCAGGGTGAACGCCTTGCGGACGTCGATGCCCAGCGCGGTCACCATCTCCCGGTTTTCCACGCCGGCCCGGATCACCAGGCCGTACCGGGTCCAGCGCAGGAACGCCAGGATCGCGCCGAGCACCAGCACCGCGGCGATGATCAGCAGCAGGCCACCGTTCGGCACCTGCGCGCCGAGGATCCCGGTCACCTGCCGGGTCCAGTCCGGACGTGGGAACGGCCGCGCGTCCGCACCCCAGGTGGCCTGGAGCAGCGCCACCCCCGCCAGCGACAGCCCGACGGTGACCAGCACCTGCTCGATGGTGCGGGAGTACAGCGGGCGGATCAGCACCAGCTCGACGAGGATCGCCACCAGCGTGCCGGCGGCCACCCCGAAGGCGACAGCCAACACGAAGCCGAACCCGTCCGGGCCGGCGCCCGGGAGGTTGCTCGCCGCCCACCAGGTGCCGTACGCGCCGACGCCGAGGAACAGCCCGTGCGCGAAGTTGAGCACGTCGGCCAGGCCGAAGACCAGGGACAGGCCGGAGGCGACCAGGAAGTACAGCGCCGCCAGGCCGAGCCCGGTCAGCGCCAACAGGATCACGGTGCCCATCAGTGTTTCACCTCCGCCGAGCCGACACCGAGCAGCGACTTCGTCAACGCGGTCTCCAACAGCAGCTCACGGGCGTCGCCGGTCCAGGCCACCTTGCCGGCGGCCAGCACCACGGCGTCGCGGGCCAGTCGGCGTACGACGGCCAGGTTCTGCTCGACCAGCAGCACCGGCACCGACTCCGCGACCCGCTCCAACACCTCGGCCACCTCGGTCACCACCTTCGGCGCCAACCCCTTGGTCGGCTCGTCGACGAGCAGCAGCCGGTTGTCGTTGAGCAGCACCCGGCCGATGGCGAGCATCTGCTGCTGCCCGCCGGAGAGCGAACCAGCCCGTTGCCGTCCGCGCCGGTCCAGCTCCGGAAAGAGCGCGAAGACCTTGTCGTACGCCGGGGTGGTGCCGCGCCGCTCGGCGAGCCGCAGGTTCTCGGCGACGGTGAGGCCGGCGAACACGCAGCGGTCCTCGGGCACGTAGCCGAGCCCGCCGCGGACCAGCCGGTGCGTCGGCCGGGCCAGCAGGCTCTGCGCGCCCATCCGGATGGTGCCACGGACCTCCCCGGCGGGCGGGGTGAGGCCGACGATCGCGCGCAGCGTCGTGGTCTTGCCGACGCCGTTGCGACCGAGCAGGACCGTCACGCCGGTCGGGGCGACAGTGAAGGACACCCCCTGGAGGATGTGCAGCCCGGAGATCCGGACCGACAGCTCCTCCACACTGAGAACGGGTTCCAGCTGAGCTGCTTCCGTTCGCGACTGCGGGG